>NZ_JBTGUT010000002.1:0-1759 GCF_054343995.1 Pseudomonas sp. GNP013
ATGTCTCATCCAGCTGTGGGTCTAGATATGGTCAATCCAGGTTGCATCAGAGACCCTGAACGGATTTTGTAAGAATTTCTCTCTCTTTCACTGTCTTTGTTTTGTGGGTTTTTTAAAGTAATTTATGTTTAGAATGGGGCTTGGCTGCTTTTCCCTGCTGTGTTTATGCCGCTTTACACCCTCTTGATTCACTTGCAGAGAGATATCGATACATAGGTTTTCAGATTCTTACTAGTCAGATATATTCTTGTGCGGTGACTAGGGGGTGTTGAGTCCAGTTCACTGAGCAGGGAGTAGGCCTTGTCTATTACATATTTGGCTTATGGAGCGGTCTCTGAGCTAATTTCAAACCCTTGTTTTATGCATCACCCCACCTCACCTTTCCCGTTAAGCAGCCATAGTGTGTCTTCTAAAGGTGTGACTCTGTTCTGTTTTGTAATTCAGTTCAAGTGTAGCGATTTTGACATTCCCTCTATAAGCGATATCTTAGGATAAGTGTCTTTTTCTGTGTGACTTATTTCACTTAGAATCATCGTACCTAAATCCACTCATCATGCTGCTAACTAGCCTTATGACATTGATTTCATGGCTGAGTGATATTCCATTGTGCCAAGTACCACCATTTCTTTATCCATTTTTCTCTTTCCTGGGATATTGAAGGTGTACCGAAGTGGAGGTTCTTGGAAACAGAGCAGCCGTAAAGTTTGGGGTGCCTGTGTCTTGTTGATTTTTAGTTTTCCCAATTTATACGCCCATGAGTGGAAGTGCCCTATGCTCTCTAAGCTGTGTTTATTACTTGTTTCAGGACACACCGTACACTTCTCCAGAGTGCCTGTTGGCAATTTACATCCCGCCCATCAGCGTAGCAAGGCTCCCATGTCTCCATGGCCTGTCCTGCTTTTCTGGTTTTTACACTTTTTTCAGCATGGCCCTTTTGACCGAGGGCAAGCGAGACTTCTTTGTAGCGCTGATTTGCCCTTCCGGCTTGCTTGGTTGGCCAAAAAGGGCGTATGCGTTTTTTCCTGAATATATTCAGGAAAAAACGCATACGCCCTTTTTGGCCAAGGGCATCATTGTCAACGTTTTGCCGCTTTTCATGTGCTTTAAAGGCGAGTCGAATCTACCTCCTGAAATCTGTTTCCTGCAAATCTGCCTTGCTTTCAAATCCTCTTCGTTGCCTTCCCTCAATATATTTGTGGACGAGAGTTCTCATTTATAACTCTGCACGTTTGTGAATTGCAGTGCCCCTGAGCTCCATTTGTCTACTCGCTTTTTTGGGAGCTGGCCGCAAAAGCGCAGGATTGCTTCAGGCCCTATTTTGGTTCTGGGGGGCAGGCTGAGCCTGTGGTTCATTCTTCTTCCTGATGGGAAAATGGAGTGACCTGTGCCTGTCCCAACACCTAGGGCTAGTCTCTCGTTGGTTCCCCGTCTTCCCGTTCATCCTCAGGACAAATTGCAACCTGTACGAAACAGGAGGTTAAAGGTGCTGATTCTCCAAGTAGGGAGATGGTTAGTCAAGCGGCTGGAATGGCGAACCCGAGCACAAGGAGAGGAGAAATGAGGTGCGTTTTAGAAACCTTTCCCGATCTCACGGCATACCATCTTCTGGGTTTCCCATGCATGTTTTGATGTAGGAAGATGCCCTTGTACCTGGAGATTTGAGACCCATGGGGTGGGTACCCCGCGGTGTTACTTTAAAGTATCTGCGTTTGCTCACCCAACCTCACCAATCCTCTCAGCCCCAAGAGTGTCCAGCCTT